>NZ_CP053829.1 GCF_013372165.1 Campylobacter hyointestinalis subsp. lawsonii
AAGGACATTTTGGGAACTCTTAAAGGACATTTTGGGAACTCTTAAAGGACATTTTGGGAACTCTTAAAGGACATTTTGGGAAATATAAAGGACATAGATTTTAAATTACTTGATTTTTTGTCCTTTAAGAGCTATAATATCAAAAAAATAAGGTGCAAAAATGGCTAGACAAAAACCAAAACAACTTGTTGAATATCACAATGATTTAAATCTAATAGCTTTTAAAAGCTTCTCCAAAGTAGAAAACGATGTATTCTTTGCTTTGATGTGGAAGCTCAAAAATCAAGCAAATAAAGAGATAAGGCTAGATTTTGCAGAGCTTAGAGAACTTATCGACTTACGCAATATGACAAATAAAGAGATTGAAAAATCAATAAGCGATATTGGTCGTAAGATTTCAAGTAGTCTAATAGAGTTCGAAACAGAAACAGAAAGACAATTTTTTACTATATTTCAAGTTCTAGCAGTTCCAAAAGATACTGATGATTTTTATATTAGAGCTAAAATTAACAAGCCTTTTTTATATATTTTAAACAACTTTGAAAAAGGCGGTTTTACAATGTGGGAATTGATAGAATTTAGTAATTTAACAAGCAAATATACTCAAACCTTATATCGCATTTTAAAGCAATTTAGAAGTACTGGAACTGTCACTATTTTTGAAAATGATTGGGATAAATTTGTAGAAATTATGGATATTCCAAAAGGCTATGCAATGAGCGATATTGATAAAAGAATTTTAACTCCAGCCATAAAAGAACTAAGCGAAAAAACACTATTTAGCACCGATAGGGTTATTTTTGAAAATCTAAAATATGAAAAAAAAAGGGGTCGTAGTAAGGGTCGCCCTGTTGTCGGTATAGAATTTAGATTCTTACCGCAAACCGAAAATCAGCACAAATTAGAACAAGTAAGAACGAGCTTAAAGAATTTAGAGCAAATAGAACGCCAAAAACAAGCCATGAATCAGCTAAAAACCACAAAAATAAATCCGATCACAGGACAAGAAGTGAGCATTTTAAACGGCTATATTTCGCAATATGTATCTGTCATAGATTTAAAAACCCAACTTTACAACCGACTAAAAATTCGTAATCTAAAAGAAGATTGCGGAAAAATTATAGCAGAGTTATATAATGCTGATGATGATTATTTAAACGAGATGAAATTTGAAAGCTTCGAGCATTTTAAGAATTTTTTTGAAAAATATAGGGCTTGACTTATATGAAAAATATAATTATAATATAATTATGGAGTAAATATGACTTATGAATGGGACGAAGTAAAAGCACAATTAAATATCGCCAAACATGGAGTAAGCTTTGATGAAGCAACAACTGTTTTTTGTGATGATTATGGTATTATCGTTTTTGATGAAGAACATTCAGACGATGAAGAGAGATTTTACTTGTTGGGAATGAGCGAAAAAAACAGGATTCTAATTGTAGTTCATTGCTACAAAGACGGTGATACTATACGTATTATTTCGGCTAGAAAAGCAACTTCAAGAGAAAAAACGCAGTATAAGGAACAGCTATGAAAAAAGAGATTGATTTTTCTAATGCGATTAGAAATCCATATGTGGATAAAAATTTAAAAAGGCAAATAACGATAAATTTAAACGGCAGAGCTATTGATTATTTTAAAGATATGGCTAGTAAAAAAGGCGTTCCATATCAAACACTAATCAATATCTTTTTAAACGATTGCGTGGATAAAAAGCTTGATATAGCAGTTATTTAAATAAATTTTAAATATTTTAAGTAAAATTTAAAATATAAATAGCTAATATTATAATAATATACTTTGCAATGACAATGGAGATTATTATGAAAAAAATTATCTTTTCTATCGCAATTTTAGGCGGATTGGTTTCTAGCTCATTTGCTGCTAGTTGGCATTATGATACAGATGGTTGCACTAAAATATACGCATATGGTTATGATGCAAGTGAATGTTTTGATAAAGCAAGAGATATAAAAAAAGAAGCTGGACGCAAATTTCTTTGCAATGCTGGATATGTAAGGTATTGTTACTAATGGATGGTCTCGGACTTACTTGCGTTCCTCTAAGTGCTACTGAAAAACAAACCATTGATTTACAAAAAATCATAGAAGAGCAACAAAAAGCTGAACAAAAAGCACTTAAAAAAACTAATGAGTTAAAGCAAAAAATAGAAATTCAAGCAGATTTTAAAGAAGAAATCACTATAAAATCAGACAACAAAGAAAATAAAAGCGATAGCAATAAGGATAAAAATTCTTTAGTGGATATTTCAGCTTGATTACCTTGAAAATCCACGAGATATTTTTCTAGTTATTCGTTCAACTTTTTGACTAATCTGTTTAAGCTCTCTTTGAATTCGTTCTCTAATTTCTCTAATTCGTTCTGCAAATTCTTGTTTTCGCTCAGTAGCTCTTGCTCTCTTAGCAATGATTTCTCTAATTGAGTTAAAACACTCTCTAGTTCGCTCTGCAATCTCTCTATTTCGTTTATTAATTCGTTCTCTAATGCTGTCATTTTCTGCTCTTATCTGATTTTTATCGCTTTGAATTTCTTGTTGTCTTGTATCGTTTCTATCTTGTCTATCGGAATTATCATCCAAGCGTCTTGTTTGTTCGAACTTTCTACTATCTCGAATTCTTTTGGAATTTGATTTGGCATTATCCACAGCCACCACACAATCATTGAGAAAATTATTGCTGTCATTATCCCTATAATAAAGCTCGTTAATAGGCTTGATATCTTTAGTCTTGTCGGCTCTCTTTGAGAACTGTAAAGCTCGTTTTTTATCTCTTGAGATATAGAATTCATATTTTGATTGAATGAATTTAGCAAGTTCTTTTTCAAGTCTTCTAAGCTCTGTCTCGTTATCTCGCTCATTATACGCTCGTTCTCGTTCGCTCTGTCTTGTATTGATTGATTTAAGCTCTTTAGTGCTTGTGAATTGTTCATCGTATATGCTCCCTTTAAATCTTTTTGCTTTTTTGCTATCTGGCAATTTTATGCTTAGATAATCTTTACCTTGCCTTGTAACTTCGATACTGTTTTCTTTTAGAAGTTGAATAATTTCATCTCTTGAGTTTATATTTCCTTGTTTTACTTGCTCGTGTAATAGCTTATCTAACTCTTGATAGTCTTTAATTAATTCATACTCTTTTTTACTTCCTTTTAGGGTATTTTGCTTAGCTGGATTTTTTGGGTCTGTAAAATTATGCTTTAAATTAACGTAATCGGTCCATAAATCTTTTCTTTTGCTATCAGCCATATGGAAGTATGGGTTAAGTGCTGTTTTGCTTTGTAGGTCAATTTTGGGGATTACAAAGTTTAACTCTAATCTTTTTTTGTCTGTATGTTCTACCCAAAGAATATTATAACGCCCTTGCATAGCTGGAGTTAAAAGCATATTTTCAAAGTCTCGCATTATCTCTTTTTTAGTGTCTTCATCGATATTTTTTTCTTCAAAACTTAAACAGCCAACGCAAGTTTTATGTTTTTGGCTCATTGAATTTATTAAATCTCTTGTAATATTCTCATCGCCTTGTAAAATTCTAGCTGTGCCTTTTTCTACTCGATTATTAAGCAGATAGTTTATTGAGCCTATACCGCCACCTTTTTTATCTGAAAAAAATTTAACAAGCATATTTAGCTCTTATTTGCTCTAAATGATTTTCAATTCGACTTAACATTTCAAGTCCTACTCTATCAATTCCGCTTTTTTTGGTATTGAGATGTTTTGCTACTTGATTTAAATTATTTCCCCATTTAGCTAGTTCTATAATTAAATCTTGATTAGCTCTTACTACTGCTATTTTCTTTTTTGGTTTAGATATAGATTCGAAAATGAAATCGCTAAATGTTTGATTATTTAAAGCCATTTGTTCTTTGATATAAATCATCTGTTCCTGACTAAATCTAATTGATTTGATAGTAGATTTCATAAATCTCCTTGCTAAATTGTGCGAATTGTGGCGATGATACGCACGAAGCTTTAGCGTAGTGCTATGTATCATATAGCCACATATGCGAATCGGCTTTTTGAGCATAGCGAAAAATGCCAGGTAGCAAGTTCGCACCGAATTGGTTTGCATTGCAAACGCCAAAGGGTTCAAAGGGATTTCCCTTTGCGAGACTCTGAGTAATATTAAGCCGTTAGGCTTGTATTACAAAGAGTAGTCTCGCCATATAATTATTTTTATTAAAATTTTAGCTATTTTTTATGAAAAAATCAATGAATTTTTAGATGAATTTTGCTTGAATTTTTGATTAAGATTTTTTTAAGAAAATTGCTTAAAAAAGTAAATGAAAACTTAACTCGCGTACGCGCGCTCGTTTTTATACCCTTTTTAAATTCTTTTATATATTTTAGGGGGCTTTCAAACAATGTAGTAGCCATTATCTGCGGACTTTATC